>NZ_OY782869.1 GCF_963678545.1 uncultured Methanomethylovorans sp. | reverse complement strand
CTCAGACTGGCTGCAAACTGGAAAAACGCGGTCATTGTTAAGGGTAAGACACCTTCTTTCGAACTCATGTCGAAGGAAATCCTGAAGGCTCTGAATCCAATAATGGCATTAAGTCCCAGGCAGAGAATTTGATATCCAGTTCCCTTGTAAGATGGGATGACATTGGCGGTCTTGAGGAAACAAAGCGGCTTCTCATGGAAACCATTGTCGTTGCAGGTCTCCAGAAACCCGAGAGTATAAAGCCGTGGAAAGGAGTTCTGCTCTTTGGACCACCTGGTACTGGGAAAGACAATGCTTGCTTCTGCGTGTGCAGGTTCTCTTGATGCGACCATGTTCAATGTCCAGGGAGATAAGATAACATCCAAATATTTCGGAGAAAGCTCCAAGATCTTAAGCTCTGTATATGATGTTGCAAAAGAAAAAGCTCCTTCTATCGTTTTCATGGACGAGATCGATGGGGTTGCAGCAAACAGAAATGCTGATGCAAGCGAGGCCAGTAAGAGAATGCTGAGTACCCTGCTTACAACGATGGATGGTTTTGCAAGCAAGAAAGACGACACGACGCTGATCCTGACACTTGCAGCCACAAACACTCCATGGGACCTTGATGATGCAATACTGAGCCGTTTTCCCCGCCGCATTAGTAATGGTCCCACTTCCAGACAAACAAACAACACATGCTATTTTGAAATTGCATACAAAGGATGTAGGTGCGGACTGTGATCTTGAGAAGATTGCTGCTGAATGCGTTCAGAAATGCTATTCAGGGAGGGATCTCTCTACAATTTGCCAGAAAGCGATCCACATAATGGTAAATGATAAGAATCCCAATCTTTACGAACTTGCACGCCTGCCCTTTGAAGAGATACAAAAGAGGAAACTGAACACACGTCCGCTGATACTTACTGATTTTAATGAAGCTATGAAGACTACAAATCCACCTGTAAACAGCACCACTCTCAGAAAGTACGAACAATGGAACAAAGAGTTTTGGAGCATAAGGAAGTGTACCAGTCGGGGAAGTATACACCTCACGTCAATAATGCAGAGCATAACTAAAAAACAAAAGCAAGATAACAAAAGGGTGGTGGTTATCTTGGATGCCCTAGCAAGGATTGTCGTAATAAATGGCCAGGTGTTTACATGGGTTTCTTTGATGATTTAAAACATAAGAAGCAACAAAAAGAGGCTGAGAAATGGTATAGCATGGCTGAGAATGCCCCAAATGATTAAAAAAAGTAGAATCTTTAACCAAGTCACTGGATACTGATCCATATAATGCTGAAGCATGGAATAATAAAGGCAATGCTCTGGCTGATCTTGGCGGCAAGGAAGAAGCAATAACATGCTATAACAAAGCTCTAAAAATCAACCCGAAATCTGAGAATGCTTGGAATCTTAAAAGCAATGCTATGGTATGATCTTGGCCGATATGAACAATCAATAAAATGCTGTGACAAAGCTCTGGAAATCAACCCGAAATATGAGTATGCTTGGGCTTTTAAGGGCGATGCTCTGTCTTATCTTGGCCGACATGAAGAAGCAATAACATGCTATGACAAAGCACTGGAAATCAACTCGAAATATGAGTATGCTTGGGCTTTTAAGGGCGATGCTCTGTCTGGTCTTAGTCGATATGAAGAAACAATCAAATGCTGTGACAAAGCTCTGGAAATCAACTCGAAATCTGAGGTTGCTTGGGCTTTTAAGGGCAATTCTCTGTCTGGTCTTAGTCGATATGAAGAAAGCAATAGAATATTGTGACAAAGCGCTCGAAATCAACCCGAAATATGGGTTTGCTTTGTCTTGTAAAGGCGTTGTTCTGTCTGCTCTTGGCCGATATGAAGAAGCAATAAAATGCTATGACAAAGCTCTGGAAATCAACCCAAAAAAAGAAGTTTATTGGAATAATAAAGGCAATGCTCTATCTCATCTTGGACGACACGAAGAAGCAATACGATGCTACGACAAAGCACTGAAAATAAACCCTAAGCATGTAGAAGCTTTAAATCACAAACAATCTCTCTTACTTGATATCAAGGTTAGGAATAAAGGGGCTTGTATTATATTGCTGAACGAAGCCGAAAGTGCCTTTGAAAGGGCACATTCCTTTGAGTTGTCAGGATCTAAACTTAAGGAAGCAAAAAAATATTTTGATGCACAGAACTATACTGTGGCAAAGGACCTGGCAGAACAGTTCATTTCCCAGTTGATACAGCAACAAAAAGAGAAGGTTATTGAAGCTATCCGCGGATCAGAAGAACTGTTATCTAAAGCAACTAATCTGAACATATCATTTGACAGTGAACTCATAGATAAAGCAAAAAGGCAATCTGAAAAAGGAAACTATGTGGAAGCCAAAGATTCCTTAAATGTGTTCAATGATCAATTAAATGAGATAATAAAAGATCAGGCCGATAAAGTTCTGGTAAATGCCGAAAAGACACTGGAAAAAGCCAAATCATCACATATTGAAATAGATGAAGGTGCTTTAAAAGAAGCACAGAGACTTTTCGATAAGCAGAACTACATTCAATCTATTGAACTGTGTAATAAGTTCAATCGCAGGCTTAATTCCCTCCTCGAACAGGAAAGAGAAAAAACTGAAACTGCTATAAAATCGGCGGAAATTGTGCATGATAGTTTTAAAGTTCTTAAGGTTGAATGTGATGTAAAACATCTGGAAAAGGCCAAATCCTGTTTTGATGATCTGATGTATGTTGAAGCTGTTGATCATTGCAAGACATTCATCACTGAATCTGAGGAACTACTATCAGAATTGAAACCTTCACTATCTGTGGCTGTCCCTGACAAGCTATTCAAACATAAAAGCGGCAGAAAAACAATGTTGCTCCTGAAAAACGCAGGAAGAGTATCGGCAGAGAATATCCGCCTTGAAATCACCGGTGATATAGAACACAGGCTCTTAGCTGTGATTGTGGATATTGGTCCAGGGGAATCATTGGAGATAGGTATCTGGATCAAGCCACTATCCGAAGGGGATTTGCCCGTAGATATTTTTCTGAAATATAAAGATGCCCTTGGCAGAGAATATCAAAATGAGGGGTCAATATGGATCGAAGTTGCTGACATGTCTTCAAGTACGCCTAATAGTGGAAACAATGGCTCCAATAATAAAAAGAGATTACCAGAGAACCTCTCTTTACCCCAAAGTTCCAGTTACATGATCGAGGAACTCAGAGACCACTATTCTGACATATCATTTGTAGGTAAAGGGGGTTTTGCAAGCGTCTATCGTGCAACTAATAAAGACGGAAAAGTAGTTGCTCTCAAGATCCCCTTAAACCTCGATTCAGCTACAGGCAAAAGTTTCGCAAAAGAAATCGCATTATGGAAAAGGCTTAATCATGATAATATCATCAAGATATATGATCTTAACGTCTTACAGTTCCCGTATATTGAAATGGAATATGCGGAAAAAGGTCCTTTGAACAACATCAGCAAATCCATGGACGTTGAAACTGTATCAACGATTATCTTTAATGTCTCTGAAGGCTTGAAACATGCCCATAAAAACGGTATTATCCACCGTGATCTCAAACCCCACAACATATTGCTAACTGCGGACATGATACCTAAGATCACCGACTGGGGTTTAAGTAAAGTAATGACACAAAGTACCAGCTCACATAGTGCTGGTTACACTCCTATCTATGCATCTCTGGAACAGATTTCACCTAAGAAATTCGGTAAACCGGATATCCGTACAGATGTATATCAATTAGGTGTTATATTCTACGAGCTTGTTACTGGAAAAACTCCATTTGACGGAGGTGATTTCTCTGAGGCCGGATTTGCAATTTTATCCGAATATCCGGATCTACCCTCCTCCTGTAACCCATCTTGTAGCGATCTGGACAATATCATCATGAAATGTCTGGAAAAGAAACCCACTGACAGATATCAGAATATGCAGGAATTCCAGGCTGATCTGGCATCTTTTCTTAAGAGAGAGTATTCAAACTCCCTGAGAAAGTCTACAGGAGATTTGAGGAAATCATGTATTTATTGTGGTGATCTGGTACTGATCAACGCCAAAGTTGGTGATGCTGAGGAGGCGTTGAAATTTGCACTTGATTTCAAGAACTATGCCAGTGGGAATTATATTGAGGATGTTGAGGATGTTATAAAGAGACTCGATTATGTTATGGAGAGAAAAATGGTAATTGGGGAAGAATTGATGAGCAAAATAAAGGTCATAGTACATCAGGTAAAGATGGGAAGGTGAACTTCTGCACACATGAGAGGTTGAGTTCAATGCTATACTCAAGTGCTACACACCAAGGATCCAGAAGTAACAATGAAGATTTTTTTGGAATTGCAACAATAGAAAATGATCTTCTTCTTATTATAGCAGATGGTCTTGGAGGGCATAATGCAGGGGAAGTTGCCAGTAAGCTTGCCGTTGATGTGGTTCTGCGAACTATAAAGGATCTGTGGGAAGATACTTCTCATCCCTTGGAAAAGCTTTCTATTTCCTTTAGGAAGGCAAATGATGAGATTATTACTCTGTCAAAAAACAATCCATCTTTTGCCGGAATGGGAACTACTATTGTTATCGCCCTGGTAATGGGGAAAAGTATTTTTCTTGCAAATGTAGGTGACTCAAGAGCGTACATCGTCACGAACAATAGTATAGAACAGATCACAAAAGATCATTCTTTTGTGCAATCCCTTGTAGATATTGGAGCAATCGATAAAGAAGAAGCATTTACTCATTCACAGAAGAATATTGTACTGCAGTCCTTGGGTTCAAAAGAATCAATAAAGCCTGATTTCTATGAAATAGAAATGAAGAACGATGACCTTTTATTACTATGCACTGATGGTTTGAGCGATGTATTGAAAGACAGCGAAATACTTGAGGTTTGCCACGATTCCTGCACTAGAGATATAGTTCCCAATATGCTTGTAAATGCTGTCTTAAAGAAAGGTGCAAAGGATAATATTACTGTAGTGTGTTATTGGCAGGATATCTAATAACAATAAGGGGAGTGATTAAAAAGGTGTTGTGCACATCCCAAACAGGAGAATTCAGGCATTTTTGGATTGGCTGAAGACAATTCAAAAATTAAATAAACAAAGTCCTCTCTTTTACCAGTCATCCATAATGTTCTCAATTTGATCGCTATGCATCCACTGACCATCACCCGTACTGTCTATGACCCGGCAACCCGGGATTTCATATTCTATTCGGCCGAAAGCAAGGCCTTACCCAATATCAGGCAGTGGATCAACAATAATAATCCTGTCATCTACTGGTACATTCTCAGGGTAGACAACCATTCTGAGCTTTCGTTCGACCAGTGGGCCATTGAACTTTATACTCATCAGGCGCTCAACATTACGGAAGCGTACATTGATGGCATTGACCGTCGTTTCAAACTAAAGAAAAGTGAACTTGACTCATGGAATGAAAAGAATGTCCTGTCCATATCCAAACAATTGGGTATCCCCATTGTTGGCAAAGGCACTCGTCGAATATTCTTTAAAGTTGATATTAACTGCGAGGAGGCGCTGATGCATGAGTACGGTATTTCCGGCAGGTTCAAGGCTCATGGAGTTGAACCGGTGGATATAAAGGAGAAGTTTTTCCAGTATTCGTGCAGGGTGGGAGAGTTCAAGCAGATATTCGACAACAACCCTGACGAAGCATCCGTGTATGCCACAAAATTCATGTTAAATCACTATTCTGCAAAGGATGTCCAGCTTTTCGTCAATAGTTTTCGGCTGATACGTGAACTTGACAGGTACTGCCATTCTGACTCGATCAACAAAGAGGAGCTTATGAATAAGCTCCATCTGTTATACACTAATTTTGAGGAGGTTCCCGATATTGCAAACGAGAGGATCAATCCTTTGCTCCATGATGGTATCCGGGAACTTGAATTGATTAGGAACATGGAGAATTTCAAGTCACGTTGTATCCTTTTGTGTGATTTGCTCATAGAGTTGCTGAATATAGAGGTGATGAGTGCTAATCTAGGCAAAAAAGGATGCATTGCTGCACAGAAAGAAAACATCCCATTCAGCGGAACTGGTTATGTGAATGAGGATGACAATGAATTGGGGCAGGATGGTCATACTGCAGGTAAAGGAAACAATGAGTGCTCGTTATGTCATAATGTCATTGATCAATCCAATAAACAACTTACATGTCAGGAGTGTAATGCCTACTTCTGCCATACTTGCGAAAGCTCGTTCCGGGAAAAGAGAAAACTCAGAGATCCCCCTCTCTGTGAGAAGTGTTTCACAGCGGAGCAGCAGAAACTTGCAGGGGAAAGAATAGAGATCATAGAAGAAGACATAGAAGCATTCGACTTTGATGATGATGAAAGCATTGAAGTAATAGTAGTCAAAACATGGGAATCAGAACCTGCTGAGGAGACCTCTGAAGATGAATTCACAGAGTTTACCGATGAAGAAGGATTCGAAAGTAAACGTGAAGACGAAAGGTTACAGAAAGAAAGGGAAAAACAGGAACTACTGCGTAAGGCACAGGAAGATGAGGAGCAAAAACGCCATGAGCAGGAAGTACAGGAGCGGTGCAGGAAGGACGAAGAACTTAAGGCTCAGGAAGCTGCACGCCGGAAAGCTGCTGAGGAAGCCGAGAGGAAGAGAAAGGAAGAAGAGCGTCTCAGGAGAGAGCGTGAAGAAGCAGCAAAGAAACCTTCGTCTTCAATCAAGAATTCCATTGGCATGGAGTTCGTGCTCATTCCAGCTGGTGAGTTCCAGATGGGTTCGAATGAATCCAATAATGAACAATCCGTTCATAAGGTGAGGGTATCAAAGCCGTTCTACCTTGGCAAGTATCCTGTTACTCAAAAAGAGTGGCAGGCTGTAATGGGAACCTATCCATCGCATTTCAAGGATGATAACAATCCTGTAGAGAAAGTTTCATGGAATGATGTTCAGGAATTTGTTAAGAAACTAAACGCAAAGGAAGGTACTGACAAGTACCGTCTTCCATTCGAAGCTGAGTGGGAGTACGCCTGCAGGGCAGGCACGACCACTAAATATTCCTTTGGTGATGATGAATCAAAACTCGGAGAATATGCTTGGTATTATGCGAATTCAAAAGATGGAAGTCTATTTGCTAAGAGGAAAACTCGTCCGGTGGGCCAGAAGAAGCCCAATCCGTGGGGATTGTATGATATGCATGGTAATGTCTGGGAATGGTGTAAGGGCAGGCGGCATAATTCTTACAATGGTGCACCGACAGATGGCAGTGCCTGGATTGATGTCATTAGCTCCATCCGGGTCTCTCGTGGCGGCGGCTGGTACAGCGATGCCATGGATTGTCGGTCGGCGGATCGCCGCTACGACGACCCGGACTTCCGCTGCTTCTACCTCGGCTTCCGTCTTCTTAGGGCAGTGTAGCCACTTTCGACTTTACCACTTTACGACTTTATTGCAAAATGGCTGTAAGGGAAAATCGCGGCTTAAGCCCGAGCAGGTGCGTGCGTAGCCGCACAGGCGAGGTGCGCAAGCCTCGCCACAATCATGATATTCCATGCAAATCAAGTCGATTCAAACCCATCTCGATCATCCAGAGACAAGTCAAAAATTTAATAAACAAAGTCCTCTCTTTTACCAGTTATCCATAATGTTCTAATTTGATCGCTATGCATCCACTGACCATCACCCGTACTGTCTATGACCCGGCAACCCGGGATTTCATATTCGATTCGGCCGAAAGCAAGGCCTTACCCAGTATCAGGCAGTGGATCAACAATAATAATCCTTTCATCTACTGGTACATTCTCAGGGTAGACAACCAATCTGAGCTTTCGCTCGACCAGTGGGCCATTGAACTTTACACTCATCAGGCGCTCAACATTAAGGAAGCGTACATTGACGGTATTGACCGCTGTTTCGAACTCAAGAAGCGTGAAAATGATTCATGGTGCGACAAGTATGTCCTGTCCATTCCAAAGCAGCTGGGTATTCCAATTGTCGGCAAAGGTACTCGCCGGATATTATTCAAAGTAGATATCAACTGTAGGGAAGGACTGATGCATGAGTACGGTATTTCCGGCAGGTTCATTGCCCATGGAGTCGAATCGGCGGATATAAAGGAGAAGTTTTTCCAGTATTCGTGCAAGGTGGGAGAATTCAAGCAGATATTAGACAACAACCCTGACGAAGCATCCGTGTATGCAGAAAAACGCATGTCTGCTCGCTATTCTGCAAAAGATGTCCAGCTTTTCACCAATAGTTTCCGGATGATACATGACCTTTACAGCTACTGTCATTCGGGTCTCATCCAGAGAGATGAACTCCTGCACAAACTCCAGCTGCTGGAAGATAATTTTGAGAAGGTTCCCGATATTGCAAAAGATAAGATCACTCCTTTGCTCCATGACGGTATCCGTGAGCTTGGCCTGAGAACAAACAATGAGAATCTCAAGTCACGTTATACCCGTTTGTGTGATTCTCTCGTGGAGTTGCTACATATCGAGGTGATGGGGACTAATCTTGGCAAAGGAGCTATTGCTGCACAGGAGAGCGAAATACTTTCCAACGGAACCGGTTATGTGAATGGTGATGACAATGTATCACGACAGGATGGTCGTACTGCAGGCGTTGGCTCTTCCGAAAGGCATGAAAAAAATTCACACGGGCATGATTATACTGTCAACACTGGTAAGCTCCATCAGGCGCAGGCTTTGAAAAAACCTCAGGTACAAAATCTCTCTGGTCCTCGAGAGCAAAAAATCGGCAAAAAAGCGTTCCTTTTTCCAGTATTAATCATCATTGTACTTGCAGGTTATTGGATGTTCTCGCCGCTACTGGTGGTCAATTCTGGCA
Source organism: uncultured Methanomethylovorans sp. (assembly GCF_963678545.1). Taxonomy (NCBI): domain Archaea; kingdom Methanobacteriati; phylum Methanobacteriota; class Methanomicrobia; order Methanosarcinales; family Methanosarcinaceae; genus Methanomethylovorans; species uncultured Methanomethylovorans sp. Next base: position 3,544 of record NZ_OY782869.1, on the reverse strand, counting down.
ATCAGGATACCATTATTCCCCAGAATACAAAGGTTGTTGATTCTCCACTGGCTGCCAATGATACCAATAATGTATCTATAGATAACAAAACTGCTACTACCAATACGCAGCTTGATTTAGAAACCTACACCAACTCTATTGGCATGGAATTCGTGCTCATCCCGGCAGGAGAGTTCCAGATGGGTTCTCCCTCAAGTGAAGAGGATCGAGATGATGATGAAGGCCCAGTTCACGAAGTGACCATCGAAAATGCCTACCACCTTGGAAAGTATGAAGTTACCCAAGCGCAGTGGGTCGAGATAATGGGCAACAATCCATTGTATTTTGATGGTGATAATAAGCCTGTAGAGCAAATTTCCTGGAACGAGGTTCAGGAATTCATTAAGAAGCTGAACGCAAAGGAAGGTACTGATAAATATCGTCTTCCATCAGAGGCTGAGTGGGAGTATGCGTGCAGGGCAGGAACTGCTAGTAGTTATTCTTTTGGAGACGATGAATCAAAGCTTGAAGATTATGCCTGGTATTGTTTTAATTCAGGAAATATAACTCATCCCGTTGGTCAGAAGAAACCGAATCCTTGGGGTTTGTACGATATGCATGGGAATGTCTGGGAATGGTGCCAGGACAGGTGGCATGATACTTATAAGAATGCTCCGACTGATGGAAGTGCCTGGGAAGATGGTAATAGCTCCTATCGTGTCTCTTGTGGAGGTAGCTTTTTCGATACTGCTAGTGGCAGCCGGTCGGCGGTTCGCTTCTCCTACGACCCTAGCCGCTACAGCGCCCTCCTCGGTTTCCGTCTTCTTAGGGAAGTGTAGCCACTTACGACCTTACAACTTTGAGACTTTATTGCAACACTGGACTACAAAAAACGCGGCTTGAGCCCGAGCAGATGCGTGCGTAAGCCACTTATGAAGATTCAGAATCACTGAGTAAAATCATAAAGAATAAATAGTAAAAAGTGAACAACAGATTACATTATTTTATTGAAATGGAGTCAGGCATGGAATCAGCCATCAGAATAACAAGGGAAACCGAATTCTACCAGGGATATATTCGTTTTAAGATGGCTGTTACTAATGAAAGTCCTTATGCAGTAAACGAAGTTACTCTCGATTTCGTCTATGATGATGAGCTTCTGCGTGTGGATAGATATGAGCCATTATATGTAGAAAAGAAAGGCAAGCTCCATTTAGGCAGCATCGATGGTGGTAAGTCCAAATCCATTGCTGTATACTTTGATCCTCAAATGTGTTCTAAAGGCACTGATATTGAGTGTAATGTAGCTTATAAAGATTACAAAGGCAAACGATACATAGTGCAAATGGAACCCAAAGAGATCAGTGTAATCTGTCCTATTTTTCGAACTGTTTCTGATATCAATACTGGTAGACTTAAAGAGATCCTTGAAAGACTTCCTCATAGTGAAAGCTGTGTATTTGAGGTACTTAGCAGCTTTGATATGTTTAAATTGGTCAACCTCTCCCGGGAAGTCATAGAGAAACGTAATGTAAAACACGTACGTACTCTGTATACAAAGGATAAAACCAACTATGAACTCTGGTACTATGGCAAGACAAAAGTGAATGATGATAATATTGTAATCAAGTTATCATTTCTTGCCGTACAGCATACTGTAGAACTGTTTGCAGCTACTCAGACTGCTGAAGCCTTAACGGGTTTACTTGCTGATGTTGGAAAAGATCTTAAAGTTACCATTGAATCGAGGGTTACTGGTAAAGGACGGTTCAATCTGCATTTAATCAACTCCAAGATCACCGGTAATACCATAAACAATTTGCTTGACCAATGCAATATGGATGGAACTTGTGATGTCAATATTGTTATTGATAACATCAACGAGCGTACCAATGCTGGCAGATCAAGCGTTAACAATACTAATTTTTTGAACGAGCAGGAAGAACAAAGACTCGAAGCTGAAAAACAAGCTCTTATAAAGATAGAACAGGAAAAGCAAGAGAGCTTGCAGAAGGAAAAAGCAGAAAAAGAGCTTTTACGCAAGCGTGAAGAAGAGCGGTTGAGAAAACAAAGGGAAGAGCTAGGTCGGATTCAAGCTGCTGAAGAACCTAAAAGAAAAGAAGAAGAATACGCTCGTTTGAAGAAAGAGAAAGAAAGACAGGAACAGTTACAGAAGGAAAAGGCAGAAAAAGAGCTCTTACGCCAGCGTGAAGAAGAGTGGTTGAAAAAACAAAAGGAAAAGTTAGAGCAGATAAAAACTGCTGAGGAAGCTAAAATAAAGCAAAACGAAGCACAAGCTCGCCTGAGAATGGAACAGGAAATGCAAGAGCGTTTGCAGAAGGAAAAAGCAAAACAAGAGCTTTTACACAAGCGTGAAAAAGAAAAGGCTGAAAAGCAACTAAAGAATAAAAATGCTTCCACATGTCAGAAAATCAATTCTAACAACTCAAAGTCAAATAATAAAATGCTGATGTTTGTTGTTGTTTTTGGTATTCTAGTTCTCATAGTTTTTTTTGCAATAATACCTGCAGCTTCTTCATCCGAACAAAAGGCTATCGATGAAAGTGTAAAAGGAGATAATTATTACAACCAAGGAAATTATGACTCCGCATTACAAGCTTACGACAATGCAATAGAACTTGATGTAGATAATTCTACATACTATCATAGTAAAGGTACTGCACTTTGTGGTCTTGGTCGTTATGACGAATCACTAGATTCCTATAACAAAGCTCTTGACCTTGATGAAAATTATACGGCGGCATGGACTGGCAAAGGTTATGCACTCAATGAACTTAGCAGATATGACGAAGCTCTAGTTGCATTTGATAAGGCCATAGAAATTAATTCGATGGATGCTCAAGCTTGGAGTGGTAAGTCTGAAGCCTTATTTAAACTAGGTAAGTATGAAGAAGCTCAGGCTGCTGCTGAGGATGCTCTTGATGTAAGAAGCTTTGGTTAATCTAGGTAAGTCTGAAGAAACTAAGGCTGCTGCTGAGAAGGCTCGTGAATATTCTGCCTGACTAGAATCAAGGATACGTCACAGCTCACGGTGCTGTAGCAAGTTCTTTTTTATAAACAGGTTCTTACATAATGAAAATAAACAAATTTGATATATGTTAATAACACTCATACTTTTAATTAGATTTTTATAAAGCCGACCCCATTTTATTCCTCCACAATGGAGGAATATCTTTATTTACTAGAATGTCAAATTTTGATGCAAGCCGTGTATCGAAGTCTTAACGCTAATAGAGATACTTGAAGAATATTCAGGGATGGATGTTGATGCTTATTACTAGCATTAATGAAGGGAACTTGTATCTGTTCCTTTCATTAGGCTTCAATCCACAGAAGGATTCAAAATAATATAACTACAGTGGACTAGTAAATAATTTCGAAAAGATTTTATCCCTTATAACTTAAACCAAATCAGGAAAAAGAAATTGAAGATCGAATGATGATATTAATAATTTGATTGTTCTGTTGAATATTGGTCCGGGGGTTTTGTTTCATGGCAACAAATGGAGAAATGCAAGAATCAAGTACTAATTTTTATATGATG
>NZ_OY782868.1 GCF_963678545.1 uncultured Methanomethylovorans sp. | reverse complement strand
ATTGCTAAATACATACTCGATTCGTTTTCTCTCTGAATCAGAATCGTAATTGCAAATTACTAAATACATGCAGAGAGTAATTGTCAATATTAGTAAATAAGCGTATTCCTCCAAAATGGAGGGTATTAATTGATATAAATCTATAAAAAACTTTTAATAAAGTTATTCAATTGAATTTTCATATAGTGGCCATCGGCATACTATTTCTTTAGGCATTGGTAAGTAAAAAGTGTTATGTATTATTCGGCCTTATAGTTCTGTATGAATTGTCCCAGGTGCAAAAGCCCTAATCATAAAAAGAACGGAAAAATAAGTGGATGCCAACGATACCAATGCCATGATTGTGGATATAACTATTCAGTAGAGCTCAAATCAACTGCCAGCTCCACTGTTGTTAAACGGCAGGCTTTGCAGCTGTATCTTGAAGGATTAGGATTTCGCCAAATAGGACGAATTTTAGGAGTAAGTCATGTTTCTGTCCATAAATGGATAAAGAAATTTGGTCAAGATCTAGAGGATTTGAAGAGCGATAATGAGATAGCTATTGTTGAATTAGATGAAATGCATGCTTATATCGGGAACAAAAAAAATATTGCTGGATCTGGATTGCTGTTGATAGAGCTGGGAAAAAGTTCATCGACTGCTCTTTTGGCAGCAGAGGAACAGAAACCGGACGGAAACTCTGGGAAAAGTTAGAGGGGAAGAAGATATGTGAAGTGATGACTGATCACTGGAGAGCATATACAGAGTTTATTCCGGAGACAATTCATACCCAATCCAGAGCTGAAACATATACCGTTGAAGGATATAACAGCATATTGAGGCATTTTCTGGCAAGGTTGAGACGAAAGACAAAGTGTTATACTAAGAGTCTTGAAATGCTGAAGTACTCTGTTCTTCTACTGATGAAATACAGAAATAAAGAGTCAACTATATTTAGTTAACAATGCCTTTCTTTAATTCTCTTCAAGAAAAGTTTCTTCTTTTTTCAACATCTTACACCATCTTCTTTTTCCACAATTTGTGCATTCTCTATAGACCTGATATCCTTGATTTACTTCCCTTTTATTTTGCTTTCTCTTCAAAAAAGGCATCTTGATGATATTCCCACAGTTAGGACAGAGAAGACTGAATTTATAACGTGAGGTGATAACTAATTGAACTACTATAGCCATCATATAGCAAAAACAAAACGATAGAACAAAGAAGTAAAAATAATCTGAGTCAAAGGTAGGTGGAAACATAACACCTGCTATCGCAAAGAAAGTGACCACGAAGCCCAGGGGCAAGAGTTGTTTGATCGTTAACTTATTTTTATCTTTTTTTGTCCATTGTCTATAACTTCCAGTATTCGTTTTTATATAAACAGGTGTATTCTCCCCTTCTTCAACTATTTGAAGTTGCTTTTTCTGATCTACCTTCAGAAGAGTCTGTTCTTCTCTTTTTCTTTTAGATTCTTCAGCAGCTATAATTTGCTCTTCCTTTTCCCTTTGCTTTATTAACTGCTCTTCTTCCTGTTGCTGTAAAGATTCTTGCTCCTCCTTTTTTTCTTGCTGCCAAGGATATTTATACTCATTATTTGGCACACCAACTGTGCTTCGTGTGAACTTGCACCCCTCAATATTAATAGTGGTATCGCAGGTACCATCCTTATTACAGAAATCGAGTAGCGTACTACGATCAAATATAGAGCCACCTATGTTGAGAACCGTTTTTCCCTTCCCGCTGATCTTTGACTCGACTGCATCTTTTAGCTCAGGCCCAATATCAGCAAGCAAACCTGTATGTGATTCAATAGTCTGAGTAGCTGCAAACAGTTCTAAAGTATTATCTTCAGTTAGAATAGAAATCTTGAGGACAATATCTTCTTTGGTAACAATTGTTTTGCCATAATACCATGTTTCAGACTGCTTCTTGTCAGGTGTATTCAGAGTGCTGATGCACTTTACATCGCGTTTTTCAATTACTTCGCGTACTATACGAGTTAATTTTGCCATTTCAAAATCACTTTGTATATCATAAATTCGGCTGCCTCGGGTTGGCAACTGCTCAACCAATTCTTTTAGCCTGCCAATATTGATGTCGGAATCAGTCTTCATCATGGGGCAAACCACACTGATCGTCTTAGGGTCCATGAACTGAGAGTTCATATTGCCTTCATGATCCGAATATGTAACCTGGCATTTAATGTCTGCAGCTTTAGAACATGAAAGAGGTTCAAAAACGATAGTCAGGGTCTTTGCATTTTTTCCAAAGATGTTACCAAGATCAAACTTCCCGTTTTTCACAGTGTGGTCATATTTAATTATATGAAGTAGCTTATCATCAAAGATTATGTCAAGCATCACATCAATAGCTGCAGAAAAACTATCGTTGTCAACAGCAATCTTGAAACGAATACAACCATTATAGTACTCTGTTTCCCTCCTAATTTTTAAAGCAGTTCCCAATCGTATCACCCTAGATAGAAATTATCTACTAGTGTTTGATATAATCATATTTATCTTTAATGATTTTGTACAATAGTACATTCATTGGTAATTTATTGGAAATAACTCTCATAAAAGCCCATTTAATTATTTTCATATGAAGAATGAGATCTTCAATGCCTAACAGTCCATTGAAAACCAACTTGTTGGAAGATTAAAAACAATATAGAAAAACATATAAATGATGTAAAGCTGATTTCGAATACAATCAAAGCCTTTGGAAGTGAGTATAACTAAAGAGGTGGCTAAATAGTGGTACCAGTAAAAAATAAAAGTCATATAATTAACATATTATTGCTGTTTCTTCTGCTCTCAACAACAATAGCGTCAGCAGATGAAATAGAAGTAGATTTCATTACTCAGTATGGTGAAAGTATCTATGATGTAGCTGTAGTAGGCAATTATGCATACATAGCAAATCATGAAAATGGTCTTGCGATTATGGATATTAGTGACCCATCATCTCCAACCCTTGTAGGTAGCTGTGATACTGCAGGAACAGCATGGGATGTTGTTGTATCAGGTAATTATGCATATATTGCAGACCACAACGGGGGACTCGCCATTGTAGACATTAGTAATCCGGCTTCACCAGTAGTTACAGGTACTTGTGGTACAACTGGTAATGCATTGGGTGTTTTCGTATCAGGCAATTATGCATATCTAGCTGATTATGCCAATGGAATTTCTATTGTTGACATTAATAACCCATCTTCACCAAAACTTGTAGGCACTTATGATCTAGCCGGTGATGCATGGGATATTTCAGTGGTAAATAATTATGCATACGTTGCCGACACTTCAAATGGTCTTGTTATTCTAGATGTTAGCAATCCGGAATCACCAAATATTGTGAGCAATTATAATTGCAACGCTGCATATGATGTTGCTGTAAAAGATAATTATGCATATGTTGCTGACCAAAATAGTGGATTAATTATTCTGGATGTAACTGATCCTTCTTCACCAACTCGCGTTAGTAGTTATGATGAGGATACTTTTGCACATAGCATTTGTGTCTCAGAAAATTATGCATACGTATCCGAAGGAAAAGATGGTATTCTTATTCTGAACGTCAGTAACCCGGCATTGCCTAAATTTGCTGGCAGTTATGATACAGTAGAATATGTAAATAGTGTTGCAGTCGCAGATAGTTATGCATACATAGCTAATGTTAATAATGGCTTTGTAATCCTTCACTTGAGTGCAACACTCGAGGACACCACGGATACCAGTGATATCACACCACCTGCGCCTATTACCGATCTACAAGAAAATAATGTCGGTGAAAGTTGGATTCATTGGACTTGGACAAACCCGAATGATGCTGATTTTAAATACTCAATGATCTACCTTGATGGCATATTTATTACAAATACATCCGATGAGTACTATAATTTTACTGGATTGGATGCAGGAACAGCACATACTCTTAGCATCAAAACTGTGGATAATTCAGGTAACATAAATCAGGAATGGACAAACGATTCTGCAATAACAGCAACAGTTTCAGAATCACCAACTACTATTCCCACCATCTCTGAACTTTCAGGAAAAGACATCACTACGAACTCCATCACATTAACATGGACTAATTCTGCTGATGTATCAAAGGTTGACATATACAGGAACAATGTTCTACTTGGCAATGTGACAGGCGCAACATCCTATATGGATAGTAATCTGGCCAGTGATACAACCTATAGCTATACTTTGATTCCATACAATGCTAATGGGTTGGCGGGTGAATCAGTAAGTGTCAGCCTGAAAAGTAAGTCATCCGGCGGCGGTGGCGGAGGAGGAAGTAGTGATAAAAAGAGTAACAGCGGCGGAGGAGGTGGCGGTGCAGGTAGTGCCGAAGACTTTGAAAATGTTGCCATGAAAGATGTTGATAATGAATACTTGGGAATTAATGCTAATGTTACTTATGAGTTCTCAAGAGAAGGCAATCCTATTCATTCAGTTAGTTTCTATTCCCTTAAGAATTCTGGAGAGATAACATCCACTGTAGAACTACTGAACAGTAGATCTAAATTTGCGAACAGCACTCCTGATGGATTTATCTATAAATACATCAACATCTGGGTTGGAAAAGCTGGTTTTGCTAGTGAAAACAACATAAAAGATGCAAGTATAATGTTCAAGGTCAATAGTTCATGGTTCAAACAAATGAATGTGGATCCAGAAGACGTAAAGCTGCAAAGATATACTGGAAATGCGTGGGAAGTGATGCCTACAACTCTAGAAAGCAATGCTATGGGTATTGCTACATTTAAGGCTCAGACTTCAGGATTCTCTTCATTTGCAATCACTTCTGAAAGAAAGCCGAAAGCTCCAAAAGAGATAGCGACACAACAAACCAATTCAACGGTTAGTATGAACTCGACAGCGTTGAAAGCAAAAGCTTCAGAAGAGACAAAAGCACCAGGTTTTGAAATATTAGTTGCAGTCACGGGTTTGCTTGCTGCGTATAGTAAGAGAAAACAATGATAGATATAATTAGAAGGGATTAAAACCTTCTAATGATTCTTTTTTGTCATTCTTCTGCAGAATGTAAAAATGCAAGATATCAGTTTTGAAGGTAGTGTCCCTATTTTGCTGTAAATTCCCCTGTACCTCTTGGTATATTCTTACTCTTCCATAGATAAATATCTATACTTCCTTGAGAAGACGGAAACCAAGGAAGTAGACACGACTGTCAGGATCACCTTGGTCACGATATGCTGACAAACAGTAATCAGCATTATGGAAAAAGCTCCCACTGCGGCAGACGCATGCGGAGTTAGTACCATCTTCCCATGCACTGCCATCTGTAGGGGCACCTTGGTAATCATCATGCCATTCATCCTGTACCCATTCTGCTACATTACCATGCATGTCATACAATCCCCATACATTTGACTTTTTTTGACCTACAGAATAAACGACGTTTTTGGAATTACCATTGTACCATGCGTATTCAGTCAACATAGATACAGCATTACCAAAAGAATAGGATGAACTGGTACCGGCTCTACAGGCATATTCCCATTCAGCCTCAGAAGGTAATCTATACGTATTAGTACCTTCCATTTCATTCAGCTTCCTGACAAATTCCTGTATATCATTCCATGATACTTGTTCTACAGGGTAATTGTCACCTACTGAATACGAAGGATTACTTCCCATCACTTTTTTCCACTGAGCTTGAGTAACCTCATACTTGCCAAGATAATAATTTTTCCCAATAGTCACTTGATGTACGGGTTGAGTAGATTCGGTATAATCGGACCCCATCTCAAAAGTACCAGCTGGAATTAGAACAAAATCCATGCCTATGGAATTACTATATGTTTGAGAAATTACTTGAGAAGTAGACAGAGATGTATCAGTAATAGGTGTATCCTGCTTATTATTTAGTTCCATAATAATTAATCCGAAACCTGCAATCAGAACAATAGCTAAAATAAAATAAGTCATTCTTCCAAATGTTGAACTATATTCTTTTGGAGTTGACGTTTTAGATTTAGCTCTTTCAGCTTTTTGTTGCTCTCTGATACGCTTTCTGTCAGCCGCCTTTTCTTCTTTTCTTTTTTTAGTTTCTTCGGCTGCTTTAAGTTGCTTTTCTTTTTCTCTCTTTTCTCTTAGTTTTTCCTCTTCTTCACGCTTGCGTAACAGCTCTTGCTCTTCTTTTTCTTTCTGCAAGCGCTCTTGCTTCTCACGCTCTATCTTTAGAAGAGCTTGTTCTTCTATTTGATTTAATTTAGCTTCCTCAGAAGCTTTTATCTGCTCTAGCTTTTCCTTTTGTTTTTTCGACCATTCTTCTTCACGCTGCCATAAGAGCTCTTTTTCCGCTTTTTCTTTTTGTAACTGTTCCTGTCTTTCTTTTTCTTTCTTCAAACGAGCGTATTCTTCTTCTTTTCTTTTAGTTTCTTCAGCAGCTTTAATTCGCTCTTGCTCTTCCCTTTGCTTTTTCAAATTCTCTGCTTCACGCTTGCGTAACAGCTCTTGTTCTGCATTTTCCTTCTGCAAGCTCTCTTGCTTTTCCTGTTCTATCTTTATAAGAGCTTGTTTTTCAGCTTCGAGTCTTTGTTCTTCTTGCTCATTCAAAATACTGGCATCATTAACGCTCGAGATACCAGAAGTGGTGCGCTCGTTGATGTTATCAATAACAATATTGACATCACAAGTTCCATCCATATTACACTGATCAAGCAGGTTGTTTATGGTATTACCAGTAACCCTGGAATTAATGAGATTAAGATTGAATCGCCCTTTACCAGTAACTTTCGATTCAATGGTAGCTTTAAGGTCCTTTCCAACTTCAGCAAGTAAACCTGTTAAGGATTCAGCAGTCTGAGTAGCTGTAAAAAGTTCAACAGTATGATGCACAGCAAGAAATGATATCTTGATTACAATATCATCATCATTAACTTTTGTCTTGCCATAGTACCAGAGTTCATAGTTGGTCTTATCTTTGGTATGCAGAGTACGTATGTGCCTAACATTGCGTTTTTCTATGACTTCCCGGGACAGATGGACCAGTTTAGACATATCAAAACTGTTAAGTACCTCAAATACACGGCTCTCGCTATGAGGCAATCTGTCCAGGATCTCTTTAAGTCGGCCAGTGTTGATATCAGAAACAGTTCGAAAAATTGGACAGATAACACTGATCTCTTTGGGTTCCATTTGCACTATGTATCGCTTGCCTTTGTAGTCCTTATAAGCTACATTACAATCTATATCAGTACCTTTGGAACACATCTGAGGATCAAAGTATATAGCAATGGATTTGGATTTACCACCATCAATGCTGCCTAAATGGAGCTTGCCTTTTTTTTCTGGATAACCAGGTTCATACCTGTCCATTCGAAGAAGCTCATCATCATAGATGAAATCAAGAGTAACTTCGTTTACAGCATAAGGACTTTCATTAGTCACAGCCATCTTAAACCGAATATAACCCTGATAGAATTCGGTTTCTCTGGTAATTTGAATAGCTGGATCCATGAAATACTCCGTTAAAATAAAATTATGTCATCTGTTGTTTGCTTTTTACTATATATCCTTTATGATTTTATACAACCGTTTTACATTTTCCCAGGACCACTTGCGCACCTTGCCTGTGCGACTACGCACGCATTGGCTCGAGCTTAAGTCTCATTTTTGGGACCCAGTATGAGATAAAGTGGTAAAGTAGTAAGTGGCCTACACTTCCATAAGAAAACGGAAGCCGAGGCCGTTGTGGAAGTAGTCTGGGTCGTCGCTGTTGCGATAGGCTGACTGGCAGTAACCAGCGTTAACGCTCCAGCAACCGCCACGTAAGACCCGGAAGGAGCTACTGCCATCTTCCCATGCACTACCATCAGTCGTTGCACTTTCATAAGAATCATGCCATCTATCCTGTACCCATTCCCATACATTGCCATACATATCATACAATCCCCATGGATTTGGTTTCTTCTGGCCCACTGGATGGGTAGTGCTTTCTGAATTATCAAGATACCATGCATACTCCCCCAATTTAGAATCAGCGTCTCCAAAGGAATATCTTGTTGTTGTGCCTGCCCTGCAGGCGTACTCCCACTCGGCTTCGGATGGCAGGCGGTACTTGTCCGTGCCTTCCTTTGCGTTCAGTCTCTTTACGAACTCCTGCACATCATTCCAGGAAACAGATTCAACTGGATTATTGTCACCTTTGATGTGCGATGGATTATCCCCCATAATAGAAATCCACTGTTCCTGTGTCACTTCATACTTGCCAAGATAGTAAGCATTCTCGATTGTTACTTCGTGAGCCAAGCCTGTATCACTAGAACCCATCACGAACTCACCTGCAGGGATGAGCATGAACTCCATGCCAATGGAATTTGTATAATCCACCTCCCTGTACTGAGCCCCTATCCCGTAACCTGCTAGTACGATGATAATTAATACTGAAAAAATTAATGCTTTTTTGCCTATTTTTGACTTATGGGGATCAGAAGGCTTTTCTGCCTTAGTCTTTTTCGGAGACTGAACCTGAGGGAGCTTACCGACGTCGACAGTATGATCATCCCCATGTAAATTTTTTTCATGCTTTTTGGAAGAGCCAAGGTTACTGCGGTCGATCTCACTTTTCTCGAGAACCACATTTACATCGCAAGTACCGTCTATATTGCAAAGATCTAGAAGGTTGCTACGATCTATCTTTGACTTGCTTATAATGACATTGATCACTCTTCCTCTTCCACTGACCTTTGATTCAATGGAATCTCTAAGCTCTCGCCCAATCTCAGCGAGCAATCCAGTCAGTGATTCAGAGGTCCGTGTGGCTGCGAACAGTTCAAGGGAATTGGCTGCAGTAGTGATAGAGATCTTGATTACAAGTTCATGTTTATCGACCTTGGTCTTGCCGTAGTACCAGATCTCCCACTTTTTACCATCAAGGTCATGCATAGTCCTAACATGTTTCACACTATGCTTCTGGAGAATCTCTTTGGAAAGATTCACAAGCTTCTCCGTATCAAAACTGTTCTGTACTTCATAAATACGACTGTCACGGCTTGGAAGCTTTTCAACTAACTCTTTGAGTATACCGATATTAATATCAGATTCAGTGTTCAATATGGGGCAAATGACACTAATCTTCATTGGCTCCATCTGACACATACTACGCTTACCCTTATAATCCTTGAAGGTAACATCGCAGTCAATATAAGTACCTTTGGAGCAGATTTGTGGATCGAAGTCGACTACAATGGACTTGTGATTACCACTATCAATATTTCCTAAAATGTACTTTCCCTGCTTTACATTAATGGATAGTGGTTTATGCTTCTCAATTTGTAATATATCGGTATCATAAATGAAATCTAAAGTAACATCCATTACAGAGTAAGGACTATCATTGGTCACAGACACCCTCAAACGAATGTAACCCTGATAGAATTCTGTTTCTCTTGTAATTTTGATGGCTGGATTCACGAAAGACACCATTATGAAAATATGTTACCTGTTCTTTGCTTTTATTATTTATCCTTTATCATTTTATTCAACCGTTTTACATTTTCAGGGAGCCGCTTGCGCACCTCGCCTGTGCGGCTACGCACGCACCTGCTCGGGCTTAAGCCGCGATTTTCCCTTACAGCCATTTTGCAATAAAGTCGTAAAGTGGTAAAGTCGAAAGTGGCTACACTGCCCTAAGAAGACGGAAACCGAGGTCGTAGTAGCGGTTGACCGGGACGCCGCTGCCGCGAACCGCCGACCGACAGCCCCCGGCGACATTGCACCAGCTGCCACCACGTAAGACCCGGCGGGAGCTACTCTCATTTTCCCATACACTACCATCAGCCGGTGCACCTTTGTAAGAATGATGCCAGTTATCCTGCACCCACTCCCATACATTGCCATGCATATCATACAAACCCCAAGGATTCGGTTTCTTCTGTCCAACAGGTTGGGTTTTCTTTCCTGAGTTCTTATCGTACCAGGCATATTCTCCAAGTTTTGCCTCATCATCCCCGAAAGAATACTTAGTGGTTGTATCCGCCCTGCAGGCGTATTCCCACTTTGCCTCAGATGGAAGACGGTACTTGTCAGTACCTTCCGTTGCGTTCAGCTTCTTAACAAACTCCTGAACATCGTCCCATGATACGCTTTCCACGGGATTGTTGTCTCCCTCTAAATTTGAAGGATTGCTACCCATGACAGCAATCCACTCCTTCTGGGTCACAGGATACTTACAAAGGTAAAAGGGCTTGGAGATTTTAACTTTGTGAACGGGTTTTTCCCTATCATCCCCATTAGAACCCATCTGGAACTCCCCTGCTGGGATGAGCACAAATTCCATGCCAATAGAGTTCTTGATCGAAGCAGCAGGTTTCTTTGCAGTTTCATCGGGCTCTTTGTTTGACCTTTTTTTCTTCCAGCCATTTCTTCTCTGCTTCTGCCTTCTTTCTATTTTCCGCCTCTTCAGCAGCTTTCAAACGTGCAGCTTCCTTGGCTAAAATTTCCTCTTTTTCCTTTTCCCAATGCAATCTTTCCTGTTCTTCCTGCTCTCTTTTCAAACGAGTGTTTTCTTCTTCGTCTCTAAATTTTCTCTCCTGCTCCGCAGTGAAACAACTCTTGCAAAGAGGGTGTTCCCCACGTTCCCTTTCTTCCCGGTACCAGCTTTCACAGGTCTGGCAGAACCTGGTCCCGCATTCCTGACACAAGAGAGATTTATTTGACTGGTCGATAATATTGAAGCAAACAGGACATTCTCTATTTCCATTAACACCAGCAATGTTACTACGTGGCAAGTCAATTTCATGATCATCTGAAGAACCCATATCAGTGCGAGTAATGCTGGTGTTCTCGATAATAATATTCTTGTCGCAGGTACCGTCCATATTGCACAGGTCAACAAGGTTAATGCGATCAATTTTAGAGTTCCTTACGATTAAACTGACGTTACCCCTGCCGCTTACCCCCAACTCTACAGCATCTTTAATTTCACGTCCGAACTCTGCCAGCAGACCTGTCAGCCCTTCAAGGGTTTGGGTAGCTGCAAAGAGTTCGACGTTTTTATCCTCGGTAAAAATCGAAACCTTGATAACACTATCATACTCTTTGACCTTTGTCCTACCGTAATACCACATCTCACATATATTCCCATCAAATCTGTGCAAAGTGCTTATATGACGCACATGATGTTTTTCCACGACTTCACGGGAAGTGGTCTTAAGCCTGTTTAAGTCAAAACCGCTTTGAATCTCATAAATACGGCTGTCTTTGACTGGAAGATTTTCTATGAATTCCTTGAGCCTGCCTATATTTATGTCCTGATCTGTCTCCATTATTGGACAGATGACGCTTATCTCTTTTGGGCTCCATGAAAGTAGAATTCATATTTTCTTCATGGTCCGCATATGTGACCAGGCACCTGATATCAGTAGATTCAGTACACGTAAGAGGTTCGAACAGAACTGTGAAGGTCTTTGAATTGTGACGTTTGATATTACCCAGCACAAACTGTAATTGCCCGTTCCTGGCAGAACATTTGTCATGCTGAACGATGTGCAAAATAGTTTCGTCTATTTTAAAATCAAGAGTAACATCAGTTATAACATAATCACTTTCATTAGCAACCGTTACTTTAAAACGAATGCAGCCTTTATAGAATTCGCTTTCCCTTTTAATTTTGATAGACAGCTCCACAAAATCACCTGCACATCAAAAACGGCACATTTGCTCCCATTGCTTCCTTGCTCACTGAATTCTATCATCTAAGTTTAGGATTTATTTCCCTGGCTTTTTCATAGCACCTTTTAGCCTCTTCCTTTTGGCCAAGATCATACAGAACAAAGCCTTTATTGTACCACGCTGAATCGTATTTCGGATTTAGTTCCAGAGCTATTTATAATAGTTCAGTGCTTTTTCAAAATTGCCGCATTCATATTCAAAATCGCCGAGCGGAAGATATGTTTCAGGTGTGCCGATGGTTTCATTATATAAGGAGTCCGCATCTTTGACCTTTTTTTCCACTTCCCTGACAATAACCTGCTGCTCTGGAGTCACACCTTCAGACTTATCACCGATCATATCTTTTACTCTGATTGCAGATAAGACCTTACTCAGCTGAGCAGAGATCATTTTGAATTGCTCCTCGCTCATGCCATTGATATTGATTTTTGTGATATGTTTGGCGATACCGCCCGCATTGGCCACTACATTCTTGTTACCATCCACCTGCATGATCTCCACCTTTTTGAGTATTAGTTTTTGTCCTGTTCTTTGCTTCCGTGGATAAGATTGCTAAGATAAACATCTTCAATGTATTTGCACACTCCTGTGATTCTTTTTTTATCAGAATCCTTAGGTTTGGCAAAATCATCAGAGTTCAGTGTTTTTAGCATTCTTTTTAAAGTAAGGATATTGTTTACTATATCCTGATCAGTAAACTTTTTGGATAACACATCAAGTTTGAGACATATGGAAAATATATCATCATCGTTATCACAGTGTTCTCGCAATTCATTTAGGGTTCGTACAATATCAATTGCTATCAACTCGCCACTCTGTTTACCTCCATCCACAGGCTCTCCTGTATTCTGGTAGATCTTCTTGCTTATCGATGCAGAACCACTTGCAATATCAACATATTCCCCACGGATATCACCTGTCTTGACACCGCCGTTTTCAACATAGTCACCATAAACATTGATTATTATCCCCTGCTTTGCGATCTGATCAAAAGGCAGCTTCAGGTTTTGTTCAATTGATTCATTGGCTTTATCCTGTTCAGAAGGCTTAAGATTTGAGATCACGCCAAAAGAGTTCTTTATTTTTTCCAAAGCATCAGCTGTCAAAGGAGCTCTTTTAGCTAAAAAATCACCACATCCGCCTATGTTGTAGCCAGAAGCAGATATGCTGCCGGAAACATCTCCCGAACCGATCTTAACTAACTTGCCTAAAACAATGAAATCGCCCTTCACATCCCCGACACCCTGCAAAACAAGATCTCCGCCAATGATAATAGTTCCTCTTGTTTTAATATCACCTGTTCCCATATGCTTAAAATTACCCTCGATCATGCCGGAATCAAGTTCCAGATCCCCTGAACCCTTATTAATTAAATCGCCTTTGACATAGATTTCCTGATCAAAAAGGCTGTCCCCATTGCTTGATATTTCAACATTCTCCTGATACATCTCCACCATTTTCCTATCTCTCCGGCAAAATTTATATCAATTTTATCTAGCGCTCATTTCAGTCTGAAGTTGTTTAAGCCAGTTTTGCCATGAACTTTTGAACTCATCCCTGGAAACATAAGTATACATCTTTTTAGCATCATCACTGTACTCTTTCAGAGTGCCTAAAACGTCCATGATCTGTTGTTTGTTCTTTGCCAGACCCAGCAAAAATATAGATTCACCAATTCTTATGTCATTATTTGATGCTCTATTGTAATCAAGAATCTCCTTTGCCTTATTCTTGATAATGGAATTACTAAAAAGTTGCATTTGCCTTGCAAGTTCAGTTACAGGTGTCCAGTCGGTAACACTCAACAACTCATTCACAAGTCCTTTGATATCCCTTACATCTTCATAAGCAAGCTCAGCCAGAAGTTCTCCAACCACCACACCCGTTCTATCAACGGATACTTCATTTCTTTCCTGTTCCAACCTCAGGCTGCTTATGTAAACATCCTTTTCAAGGAAACTTTCTCCAAAGAACCGTCTTATAGCATTGACGAAATAAGTAGGCTCATCCATTTTCGAAATATCATCATGTGAATGGACCACTCCAGGAAGTATCTTTGATACTGCTGCAAGTCGCATATCAGGCGAGAATCTCAAAGCATCAAGATTCTTGCACATAGTTTCTGCATCCTGATTGATAAATATCTGATTCAGTTCAAGAATATTGTACAGCTCATTTACATCATAAGAAACATCCATACAATAAACAGCCGCGATTGGAACAACCGATGGGCCAAAGAACTCTTCTATATTGCAGTATTGAAGCCTGCCATAATAGTATTCTGAAGCACGTTTGTCCAGATCTTTTGACAGATGTTCATATGCTTCAATTAAAAAGTTCAGTTTCATCGTATCGATACTTTGATTTTCGAAAGTCTGCTGCTTTAACGTATCTACAAATCTGCGAAGTACATAATGCCCCACCCAACTTGCAAAACCCTCATGGGTAATTTTCGAAACATTAAAAAGAACAGCGTAATCCTGCCTCACATTTCCTATGATAGTATCCATCTTGATATCGGACCCATCTTTATGGATCTCATATATGCAATCAAGATCCTTCATGAATTTTCCAAGATTTGACCTTGTTGTAAGGAAATTATGAGCGGTCTCGTGGGCAATCGTAGATATCATTTCGGGAAGACCCATGAGTCGTACATATGCCGATTGAGAAGCTGGTTTGTAAAGTCCCATGAAACCACTGCCGTTTATTCTCTCCCGCGGCATTTTATCTCCAAGGGATGACACGACTTCATTTCTATCATTTATGAAATTCACATTGCAATCAAGGGGAATACCCAGTTCAGCAAGGTGAAAAGCAGCAATAGAAGCAGCAAGTTCAACTGTTTGTTGAGATGTCTTGTCCAGAGAAGGATCAACCGAGAGAATATTATCCGCTGGCTCTTTCTTTTCCTTTTCCCCATCTTTGAATAAGAAATTCTTATAGATAAATATTAGAATATTCAATATATCTAATGCTAACTTGACATCTCCGATACCAACACTTTTTTCGGAAGCTATGTTATCCTTCTTTTTTAGTACAAGCCCTGAAGGTATTTTCCCCATATCTTCCATAATCTTGACACACAAAGGAACATTGATCAAGCCTCTCCGGCAACATTTGCATCAGTATCTATGTCAATAGTACCCTGCATCATAATATTCTTGATATCCTTTGAAGACAGCTGGATCTCATGACCAAATTGCTTTTTTGAGTAGTGCCTATAGATTTGGATCAAAAGAGAAGCCACACCAGAACCATGGGGTGCAGCCATACTAGTTCCAGATGCAATTGTATAATACTGATCAACTGGCTTCCCCATTGAAGTATTGGAAGCTCTGGCGGCTTTTATAGATACACCAGGGGTTACTATATCCGGTTTTGGCCTTCCATCAAGAGTAGGACCACGGCTGCTGAACTCTGCGATCTTATGAACCTTATCAAGTGCGCCGACAGCTAGTGAATATTTGGAATTTGCAGGACAAGTGATAGTTCCTTTTCTTGAACCGGAATTACCGGCTGATAACATTACAGTTACTTCATTTTCAGCAGCCCAGTCAGCAGCTCTGCATAAATGGCATGTACCATCGCATCCAGGTAATTCCGAACCCAGGGACATATTTACTACATCCATTTTGTTATCCACAGCCCATTCAATGGCATCCAGTATATTTGTGAGTTCAGCACCTCCCCCATTTCCAGAGAAGACCTTAGCGACATATAAGTCAGCTCCTGGAGCTACACCTTTTGAACTTCCGTGAGATGCTGTTCCATTGCCAGCTACAATGCCAGCAACATGTGTGCCATGGCCTATGTAGTCTACACCGTCGTTATCTTTGGTAAAATCCTTGATAAAAACTATCCTGTCCCTTAGATCAGGATGGAATCTGTCAATTCCGGTATCAATTATGCACACCTTGACACCAGAACCATCTATAAGTTCGTTATTTTCAGGGAATCTCTCAAGCAGATAATGATCAGGATGTTCCATTATCATAGGAACACTCTCTGCAAGTTCTAGGTCTATCCCTGTATGAGGTTGAGGCGGAATTACTACATTACCGATTCCATCCCAGAGTTTTTC